>NZ_PDZJ01000010.1:0-22024 GCF_002735685.1 Janthinobacterium sp. BJB301
GCAAGTTGGTCCCACCCCTTCCCATCCCGAACAGGACCGTGAAACAACTTTGCGCCGATGATAGTGCTGCAACCAGTGTGAAAGTAGGTTATCGTCAGGCTTGTTATTCGCAGTAGAGAAAAACCCGTCAATCAATTGGCGGGTTTTTTTTCGTCTGGCGGTTTGTGATGGCGAACCCCAAACGCAGGCTGGGGTCAGACCCCCTCCCGCGTTGGCGTCGAATCTGGCGTTGGCGGTGTGGAGGGTCTGACCCCGGCGGTTCGGGTGCGGCGTTTTATCGACTCACTTCTTCCCAGCTCAAGCCAAACTTCGTCAGATACTTTTTCAACCTGTCAGCGTCATTTGGTTTGGCCTTCGCATCACGCGATACGGCATACAGCTTGCGACCCGCATCGGACAAGCTGTTCGATTGCTGGCATACCTGAATTACCGACCTCAGCTGCAGGACATCAAACAGGTCGAGCTGCGCGGCTGCCTCGCTTCCCATAATATCGGCCAGGTCGATTTCCGTGCTGGCGGCGGGCTTGTCATGATGCTGCCACATGCGCTTCAAGCGCCGGATTTCCTCGTCGACCACGCCATGCGTGATGCGTCCCGCTTCCGACAGGGTGGCCAGGCGCGTGACAGCGGCGGACAGGTCGCGGAAATTACCCTTCCATGCCGAGGTGGGCAGGGTGGCGAAACGCATGAAACGCTCGTGTGCCTCCTTGTTGAAGCGCACGCGTTCGCCCGTCTCCGTGCTGTATTGCGTCAGCAGGTATTCCAGGTTCGGCTCGATATCTTCCGGGCGCTGCGCCAGGCCCGGCAATTCGTATGTCCACAGATTGATGCGCGCATACAGGTCTTCGCGGAAGCGGCCGGCCGCCACTTCTATGCCCAAGTCGCGGTTGGTGCCGGCGATCAGCTGGAAGTCGCTCTGCACCTCCGTATCGGCACCGACGGGAAAGAAGCGCTTTTCTTCGATGGCTTTCAGCAGCATCGCCTGTTCGTCGAGCCCCAGTTCACCAATTTCATCGAGAAACAGCAGTCCCTTGTGCGCGCTGCGCAGCAAGCCTGGCCGGTCCGAGCCCGCCCCCGTGAAGGAACCCTTGATATGGCCGAACAAGGTAGAGGCTGCGCCATCGCCATGCAGGGTGGCGCAATTGAGGTCGATGAACTTGCCATCGATCTGATGGCGCGATTTTTTCAGTTCATACACGCGGCGCGCGAGGACGGATTTGCCGGCACCGGTCGGCCCCATCAACAGCATGGGGGCTTTTGACTTGATGGCGACGCGCTCGATTTCATCGATCATGCCGTTGAACTTGGCATTGCGCGTGGCGATGCCGGACTTCAGGAAGGCTACGCCTTCGGCCTGTTCGCGCGTAAAACGCTGGGCGATCTGGTCGTAGCGCGACAGATCGAGGTCGATCAGCGCGTAGCTGCCGGGATTGCCGGCGCCCTGGCGCTTTGGCGGCGACGTTTGCACGAGGCGGCCGGGGAAATAGCGCGCTTCCGTCATCAGGAACATGCAGATCTGCACCACGTGGCTGCCGGTGGTGATGTGGATCCAATAGTCTTCCTTGTCCGGATCGAAAGGGTAGTTGTTGGCAAAATCATAGAGCGCGCCATACACATTCTCGAAGTCCCAGGCATCGCTGATGGGCAGTTCGTGGGCGACCAGCCTGGTTTCAGGCGAGACGCTGGCGATATCCTGCGACACCTGGCGTACCAGGTTGTCGAACTGGCTGCCCGCGTACAGCAACTCGAAGCGGTCGATGATTTTGTCCTCATGCTGGGTCAGGGCGATGCTGGGACGCCATTTTTCCCAGCGTGCCGCTCCCCTGCCGTTGTCGAGCTGCGTGCCGAGAAAACCGATAACGACGGTGCGTTTTGCTTGCATATATGAGATAAAAATTTATCTTAAAAGATAATTGTATTCCAAATCGCCATGACAGGGATATTTTCAGTGCACAGCTTGCGTGGAAATATTACTTAATGAAATCAATTGGTTATGAAAATTTTTGAGGAATTATTGAAAGCTGGCACAGCGCTTGCAATAGAGGAGATACCAACGAGATAAACGTAGAGAGCAGAGAGGGACGAAAAATGGCCAACGCCCAGTTATTCCAGAGCGCGCAACAGACAGAAACCTTGCCAGCGGCCCTGGCGCGCAATGCGGAAGGCGCGCCAGCCTATGCGCTGACGCCCCGGCATCAGCTGGCGCAATACGCGGCCACCGGCTGCCTGAACACGACGTTTTATGCCAGCGCCGAAGCGCAGCTGGCAACAGTACTCGAGCTGTGCCAGGCGGTCGCCCCCGCCTTCATTGCGCAGACGGCCGTGTACTGCCGCGAACGGGGCTACATGAAAGACATGCCGGCCTTGCTGGTGGCCGTGCTGGCGGGGCAGGGCGCTGCGCAATTCGCACCGGCATTCCGGCGTGTCATCAACAACGGCAAGATGCTGCGTAACTTTGTGCAGATCATGCGCTCCGGCGCCGTGGGACGCAAGTCGCTGGGATCGCGTCCGAAAAAGCTCGTGCAGGCATGGCTGAACACCGCTTCGGAACAGGCCTTGCTGGCCGCCGCCGTGGGCAATGCGCCTTCGCTGGCCGACGTGGTGAAGATGGTGCATCCGAAACCGCAGGAAGCGTGGCGGGAGGCATTCTTTGCCTGGCTGATCGGCAAGCCCTACGATGCCAAGGCGCTGCCGCCGGCGCTGGCCGCGTTCGAGGCCTACAAGGCGGATCCTTCGCAAGCGATACCGGACGTACCGTTCCAGATGCTGACGGCGCTGTCGTTGAGCGCGCAGGATTGGGCGCAGATCGCCCGCCAGGGCAGCTGGCAAATGGTGCGCATGAATCTGAACACCTTTGGGCGTCACGGCGTGTATGCGATAGCCGGCATGCCGGAACTGATCGCTGCCAAGCTGCGCGATCCCGAGGCGATTGGCCGGGCAAGGGTGTTTCCGTACCAGCTGCTGTCCGCGTACCTGGCGGCCGGTGAGAGCGTGCCGGCCATCGTGCGCGATGCGCTGGAAGCGGCGCTGGAAATAGCGCTGGCGAACGTGCCGCGGATCGCTGGCAGGGTGGTGGTGTGCCCCGACGTCTCCGGCTCGATGTCGTCGCCCGTCAGCGGTTTTCGCGGCAGCGCCACGTCGAGCGTGCGCTGCATCGATGTGGCGGCGCTGGTGGCGGCGGCCATGCTGCGCAAGAACCCGGATGCGATGTTGCTGCCGTTCGAGCACAGCGTCGTGACGTGCGGGCTGGCTGCGGATGACAGCGTGATGAGCAACGCGGCCAAGCTGGCGGCCATCGGTGGCGGCGGCACCAATTGCAGCGCACCGCTGATGCGCATGAACAGCAAGAAGGAGCTGGCCGACCTGGTGATTTATGTGTCCGATAACGAATCGTGGATCGACGCCAGACGCAGCGGCGCCACGGCGACGATGGGACAATGGAAGGTGTTCAAGCAGCGCAATCCGCAGGCGAAACTGGTGTGCATCGATATTGCGCCGCATGCCACGACGCAGGCGATGGAATGCGAGGATATCCTGAATATCGGCGGTTTTTCCGATGACGTCTTCAAGATCATCGCCGCCTTTGCCGCCGGCCAGCTGGACCCCGCCCACTGGGTGGGAGAAATCGCCGCCATCGATATCGCGGCAACCGGTTGTTGAAGTAAAGCGCATGAATGCGGACAAGACTACATAAGAGACGTCCTGTCCAGACTTGTCATGCGCCGCAGTGCCCCGAATGCAGACAGGATTACATCGATCAGCCGCGTCAAACCGGCCTGGCGCGCGCAGTACGCCGCCAGAAAATCCTGTCCCTCCTTGTCGGGTTGTCGTACTGATTACAATAGAAAATGAGAGAAGCGATGAAAAAAGAAGAATACGAAGTCCTGCATACCGAAGGCAGCCGTCCTGTGAAAATGTGGACCCGTGGCGTGCCCGTCGAAGAAGCGGCCAAAAAGCAATTACGCAACACGGCGACCCTGCCGTTCATTTACAAGCACATCGCCGTCATGCCCGACGTCCACCTGGGTAAAGGGTCGACCATCGGCAGCGTGATTCCCACCCTGGGCGCCGTGATTCCTGCGGCGGTGGGCGTGGATATCGGTTGCGGCATGATGGCGGCGAAAACCACGCTGACGGCGAATGATTTGCCCGATAATCTGGGGCCGCTGCGCAGCGCCATTGAACGCGCCATTCCACACGGGATGTCGCCAAAGACGCGCGGACACCGCGGCCGCGACGAGGGTTCCTGGCATACGCCGCCCTCGGTGGTCGATGCCGCGTGGCTGCAGCTGAAAGACGAATTCGATGCGATCTGCCTGAAAACGCCGAAGCTGAAAAATACGAACAATTATCGCCACCTGGGGACTTTGGGCAGCGGTAACCACTTCGTCGAAGTCTGTCTCGACGAGCAGGGTTCCGTATGGTTCATGCTGCATTCCGGTTCGCGCGGCGTGGGCAATGCCATCGGCAGCCATTTCATCGAACTGGCCAAGCAGGATATGCGCACCCACTTCATCAACCTGCCCGACCAGGATTTGGCTTACCTGGCCGAAGGAACGCAGCATTACGACGATTACGTGGAGGCGGTGGGCTGGGCGCAACGCTTTGCGCGCAACAACCGCGAAGTGATGATGCAGAATCTGATCGCCGCCGTGCGCACGGTCATCCATAAACCGTTCCAGACGCACGTGGAAGCCGTCAACTGCCACCATAACTATGTACAGAAGGAGCACCACTTCGGCAAGGATGTATTGATTACGCGCAAGGGCGCCGTGTCGGCCCGTGCCGGCGAACTGGGGATCATTCCCGGCTCCATGGGGGCGAAGAGTTTTATCGTGCGCGGCAAGGGCAATGCGGAGAGTTTCCATAGCTGCAGCCACGGCGCGGGACGCACGATGAGCCGCACGGAAGCGAAGCGGCGCTTCAACCTGGACGACCAGATCCGCGCCACGCAAGGCGTGGAATGCCGCAAGGATGAAAACGTGATCGATGAAATTCCGATGGCTTACAAGGATATCGATGCGGTGATGCTGGCGCAGCGCGAGCTGGTCGATGTCGTGCATATCTTGAAGCAGGTCGTCTGCGTCAAAGGATAAGAGAGATGATAGAAATAGATGGAGCGCAAGGCGAAGGCGGCGGACAGATTTTACGTTCGGCGCTGAGCTTGTCGATGATCACGGGGCAACCGTTTCGGCTGATTAATATTCGCGCGGGGCGGGAAAAGCCCGGCTTGCTGCGCCAGCATTTGCTGGCTGTGCAGGCGGCAACAGCCATTTGCGGGGCGCGCACGACGCCGGTGGCGCTGCGCGCGTCGAGCCTGGAATTCGTGCCTGGTCCCCTGCGTGGCGGCGATTACCGCTTTGCCATCGGCAGCGCGGGCAGTTGCACTCTGGTATTGCAAACCCTGTTGCCGGCCCTGCTGCATGCGGATGGGCCGTCCACCGTGCGCATCAGTGGCGGCACGCACAATGCCATGGCACCGCCCGTGCATTTCCTGCAGCGCGCGTATGGCCGTGTCCTGGAACAGATGGGGGCCGAGGTGGATATTTCGCTGCAACGCTATGGTTTTCATCCTGCGGGCGGCGGCGAGGTGATGGCCACCGTGCAACCGTGCCAGCGCTTGCGCCCCATCGCATTGCTGCAGCGCGGTGAACGGAAGGCGGGGTATGCGGAAAGCGTGGTGGCGGGCGTGCACGTGCGGGTGGCGCAGCGCGAGCTCGAGCGTGTCGCCGGCGGCATGGGCTGGAGCGGCAAGCAGCTGCGCATCGTCGGCTTGCCGTCGGAGCAGGGACCGGGCAATGTCCTGTTGCTGACCTTGGAGCATGAGCATGTCACGGAAGTGTTTACGTCGTTCGGCGAAAAGTCCTTGCTGGCCGAGTCCGTGGCCAAGCGCCTGTTGAACGAGGTGCGCGCCTATCTCAAGACGGACGCGGCCGTCGGCGAGCACCTGGCCGACCAGCTCTTGCTGCCGATGGCGCTGGCGGGCGGCGGCACCTTCAGCTGCAACAAGGTGTCGCAGCATGCGCTGACGAATGCGGAGGTGATTGCCCAATTTTTGCCCGTGCGTATCACTTTCGAGCAGCAGGCGCGAAGCAGCATCTGCACGGTGGCCGCCGCCTGACGCGCGCGATGATACAACTACGTGTTGCAGCTGTTCCAAATTGATACATGGGTGGCCGGACGTGGGGCATATACGCATGGCATGGCATTTGCTCTTCTTGGATATTCACTAAAAAACCAAGGAGACCAGCATGACCTATTCCATTCGTACCCTGCTCGGCGTGGCGGCGGCCGGCGCCGTTGCCCTCACTTCCCTGCTGACCTTGCCGCATGCCTATGCGCACGGCAATGTCACGCCGCAAGGCGTCGATACCACGGGCTTGCCCAAGGTAGGCGATAAGTGGCTTGAGCAAAACCCGTATCGGGGCAACAAGCTGGCCTTGACGGTGGGCACCTCGGCCTACAACCAGAATTGCGCTCGTTGCCACGGCATCGAAGCCATCTCGGGCGGCATCGCGCCGGATTTGCGCCAGCTGGACCGCGATTGCTTCGGTATCAAGAATGAGACAAAGAAACAGGCTTGCTACAAGGAGACGGATAATTACTACCTGGCCACCATACGCCACGGTAAAGTGCGTAATGGCGCTGTGTACATGCCGCCGTTTGAAGGCGTGTTCAACCAGGAAGCCATGTGGGCCATCAAGACCTATCTGGAAACCCGCCGCGAGTCGAATTAAATCGAACTGATCACAAAGGAGTCCCATGCGTTCATTTCAATTCCGGGGCGCGCGCGCGATGATCTCGCTCGCCTGCCTGGCGCTGTGCGCAGCCGCGCCGGTGCGCGCCGACTGGCAAAAAGTGCAGCAGTCGGGCAGCCTGAAAGTGGCTGTGTATAACGAGTTCGCGCCGTTTTCCGACAAGGGCGCGGGCATCGATATCGACATCGCCGAAGCGCTGGCGAAAAAGCTGGGTTTGAAACTGAGCTTGCTGCCATTTCCCGCCGGCGAAAACTTGAACGATGATTTGCGCAATATGGTGTGGAAGGGGCATTACCTTGGTTATGGTCCCGCCGATGTGATGCTGCATGTGCCGGTCGACAAGAAGTTGATGGCGGATAACGACAAGGTCGAGATCTTCGCGCCGTATTACGTGGAAACCGTGCGCCTGGCGCGCAGCGCGCAAGCCGTGCCGCAATTCGATGGCGTCGCTTCGCTGGCCGGCAAGCGCATCGGCGTGGAAAAAGTCTCGATTGCGGCCATGCTGATGCTGGGTGAAGACAATGGCAAGTACCGCGACGACGTGCGCATCTTCGACACGGCGGCCGAAGCCTTGCAGCAATTGCAGGCAGGGCAGCTCGATGCCGTGCTGGCCAACCGTTCGGAAATCGAATCGGTGCTGAAAAGCGATCCCGCTTTCCCCATGAGCGAAGTGGCGTTCGCCCGCTTGCCGCGTGCCGGCTGGGCCGTGGGCCTGGCCGTCAGCCGCCAGCAGCTCGACGTGGCAAAGTTGCTGCAGGCGGCCATGAACGAGATGGCGGCCAGCGGTGAATTGAAAGCCATCTTTGAAAAATATGGCGTGAAGGAAGCACGGCCCTGAAGTAGCTTGTACTAGTTTAAAAGCCCGCGCATCGGAAGAGGCGCGGGCTTTTTAGTTTTAGAAACTATATTGGGCGCTAACACCCAGCAACCAATTGCGTCCCGGCGCCGCTTCATAGTAGCGCTTGTTGCTGTCGCCGACGATGACGGAGCCCACGTAGGTCTTGTCGAAAAGATTGTTCAGGCGGGCAAATTCCTTGAAGCGCCAATTGCCCACGTTTTGTTTGGCGTTGACGCGCGCATTGAACACCGTATAGCCGGGCGCCGGCTTTTCGCTATTGCTGTCTTCCGCGTAGACCTGGTTGCTGGCCACGCTTTCCAGCGCCGCGCCAAAACGGTCCAGCGTGTCTTTCCAGGCCAGTTCCGCAAACAAGTTGGCGCTGGGCACGCCCGGCAAGCGGCTGCCTTCGCGCACGCTGCCAAACGCCTGGTCATACACGGCGTGCAGGCTGGTCAGTGCCACTTTTGTCGTGAAACCATACGGCAGGTTCGAGTCCAGCGACACTTCCATACCCTGGCGCAAGGTCTTGCCCGCATTGCGGTAGCTGGTGCGTCCGCCGCTGGACTTGTCGACCACCAGTTCGTCGTTGGTCTTGATCTGGAACACGGCCGCGTTGACGTGCGTATTGTTATTGATCCTGGCTTTGATACCAGCTTCCAGGTTGGTGCTGGTCGCTGGTTTCAAGTTGAAATTGAAGCCGCCGCCCGTACCCGAGTAAAACAGTTCATTCAAGGTAGGCGCTTCGAAGCCGCGCGCGGCGCTGGCATACACGTTGACGTTCGGCGTCAGCTTGTACAGCAGGCCCAGCACCGGTGTCGTGTGGCTGAACTCCAGGCTGCCGCTATCGTTGCCGTTGCTGAGGAAATGGTCGTCGACCGCCACTTTCATCTTGCTGTAGCGTACGCCTGCGCTGAGCAGCCACGGGCCGCCTTGCCATTCCGCCTGGATATACGGATCGAGGCTGGACACGACATTCTGCTCGTCGCGGCGCAGCTTGCCCTTCAATCCGTACACTTCGCCGATATAGTTCTCATAGCCGGTGCGGTCATCGCTGGAGCGGCCGTAATCGATGCCGATGGTGGTGCTCAGCTTGCCGCCGGCCAACTGGTTCACGTGCAGCCAGTTGGTATCGATGCCGTAGAACTGGCGCTGGAAGTCGACCACGCCGCCAGAATGGCTGGCGGGCGCCTGGAAGCCCTTGGTAAATGCCTGGTACTGGATCACGTCGCGGTTGCCGCCATACACCATCACGTGCAGGCGGTCATCGCCGAACGACTGTTCATAGGTGGCGCCGATCTGCTGGTGGTCGATGCTCTTGCGGGTGTTGTAGCGTTCGGCCAGGGTGCGTTTCGGGTTTTGCGTGTCCGTCGCGTCGATTTCGCCGGCGCGCGGGTCGGCGGCAAACGTGGCCCAGGTGGCGCCCAGCGGATCTTGCGTATTGCCTTGATGCAGGCTGTTGGCGACGATGGTCAGCTTGCTGTCCTTCGTCGGCTTGACGGTGACCTTGCCGAACGCCTGTTCGCGCGTGGCGGCGCTATGGTCGCGGAAACCGTCCGTGCGGAAGCGCGAGCCGTCGAGCACGTAGCCGATGCCGCCTGCCTGGCCTTGCGCCGAGAGATCGACCTTGCTGGTGCCGTAGCTGCCGCCCGTCAAATTCAGTTCGACGGAAGGGGGATTTTGTCCATCCCTGGAAAACAGCTGGATCACGCCGCCCGAATGGTTGCCGTAGATGGCAGAAAACGGTCCGCGCAGCACTTCGATGCGCTCGGCCGTATCGAGGTTGAAGGTGGCGGCCTGGCCCTGGCCGTCGGGCATGCTGGCGGGAATGCCATCACTGATCAGCTTGACGCCGCGCACACCAAAGGCCGAGCGTGCGCCGAAGCCGCGCGACGAGATCTGCAAGTCTTGCGCATAGTTCTGGCGGTTTTGCACGACCAGGCCCGGCACGGCGGCCAGCGCTTCCGACGCGTTGACGCGGATTTGGCCATCCTGGATGCGCGCGCTGTCGACCACGTCGATCGAGGCCGGCACTTCCTGGCTGGGATGGGCGATGCGGCTGCCGCTGATGACCACCGTATCCATCAGTTGCCCGTTGGCCGGGTCAACTGCTTCGGCGGCAAAGACGTGGGGGGCGAGGGTGGCGCTGCCGGCGACAAACAGGCTGGCGATGGTGTTCAGGCGGAAACGGTGCTGCATGCGGATTCTCCAATGTGAATAAAAGCCTGCTTGATCGCGTGCGCGGTACAGGTCTGCATAGTCTTATCAAGCAATATGCCTGCCATGTCTCCATTGGTGGGCTGAAATTATACGCGTGTCAGTGGCACGGCGTTTGCATACAGCAATGGGCAGATGCGCCGATGCCGCGCGCTTTTCCTGTGTTTTGCCATTGAAAAGGTGATTATGCCCAACTTCTTCTCGTGCTTGCGCCAGGTTTGCTGGCTGTTGCCGGCGCTCGCCAGCACCGCCCTCCAGGCAGCTCCCTTTGCCTATGTCCCCAATGAAAAATCGGGCACCTTGAGCGTGATCGACACGGCTACCGACCAGGTAGTGCGTCAGATCGCCGCAGGCAAGCGGCCGCGCGGCATCGCCGCCGACCCCAGCGGACGGCAATTGTTTGTCACGGATGCGGCCAGCAGCGCCTTGTTGCTGATCGATAACGCTGCCGGCGCGCCCGTGCGCACGGTGGCGCTGGGCAAGTCGCCCGAAGGCGTCAGCGCTTCCCGGGACGGTCATTACGTGGCAGTGGCCGTCGAGGAAAACAATAGCGTGGCCTTGCTCGATGGCCAGACAGGCACCTTGCTCGCCGATATCAAGGTGCAGGGACGCAACCCGGAACATGCCGTCTTCAGCCCGGATGGACGCTGGCTGCTGGTCAGCGCGGAAGAGGCGGAGCAAGTCGATGTCATTGATGTAGCGCAACGCCGCCAGGTCGCGTCCATCGCCGTGGGACTGCGTCCGCGCGGCATTGGTTTCAGTCCGGACTCGGGCCGCGCCTATGTGGCGTGCGAACTGGTCAATGCCGTGTACGTGATCGACATGGCCGCGCGCAAGGCGATTGCCACCATTCCAGCGGGCAAGAATGCGAATGGCATCGTGGTCCATCCCAACGGCAAGCAGGTGTATGTCTCGAATGGCACGGACGGCACGGTGATGGTGATCGACACGGCCAGCTACCAGGTCACGGCCACCATTCCCGTCGGCAAACGTCCGTGGAATATGGCCATCACGCCCGACGGCGCCAAGCTGTACGTGGCCAATGGCCGTTCGAACAGTGTGTCCGTCATCGACACGGCCAGCGCGCAGAAAGTAGCCGATATTGCCGTGGGCGAATTGCCATGGGGCGTGGTGATTCGTTGATTCCTTGGTGGCACAGGCGCAGGTGTTCCAGTCTGGTACACCTGTTCCATTGTGCAGCGGCGCAGGGAAGATGCCGCAGGGCTGGCCCGGATTGGAACAGGACGTCTTTACCTTGTTCAAAATGCAAACAGGCCCACGTCCCCACCCAAGCAGGTGGCCTGCGCTGAAAAACGTGCCGGGTTTGATGCCGCGCCCTTGTAACAGGGATAAAACCGGCTAAGTTTGTAGTGGGATGGCGAGCTGGCACGGCATTTGCGGAAGACTCCGTGTACTCACCCCATCTGTACCAGGACGTTTGATTTTAATTAAGTAATTCCATTCTAATTAACCCGATAGAGGACGACATGAATCTCGCAGACATCAGCAAACTGGGCGTAGCCAATCCCTTCAAACAACGCTATGACAATTACATCGGCGGCAAATTCGTTGCACCAGTAAAAGGTGAGTACTTTCCTAACATCACGCCGATCACAGGCTTGCCGTTTTGCGAGATCGCCCGTTCCACGACGGAAGACGTCGAGCTGGCGCTGGATGCCGCGCACGCCGCCAAGGAGGCATGGGGCAAGACTTCGCCGGCCGAGCGCGCCAATATCCTGAACCGCATCGCCGACCGCATCGAACAGAACCTGAGCCTGATCGCCACGGCGGAAACCATCGACAACGGCAAGCCGATCCGCGAAACGATGAATGCCGACATTCCACTGGCCATCGACCATTTCCGTTACTTCGCCGGTTGCATCCGCGCGCAGGAAGGTTCCGTCGCGCAAATCGATGCGGAAACCTATGCCTACCACTACCACGAGCCGTTGGGTGTCGTGGGGCAGATCATTCCCTGGAATTTCCCGATTCTGATGGCCGTGTGGAAACTGGCGCCAGCCCTGGCCGCCGGCAATTGCGTCGTCTTGAAACCGGCCGAGCAGACCCCGGCATCCATCATGGTGTTGATCGAGCTGATCGGCGACTTGCTGCCGCCGGGCGTGTTGAACATCATCAACGGTTTCGGCCTGGAAGCGGGTAAACCGCTGGCCTCGAGCAAGCGCATCGCCAAGATCGCCTTTACGGGCGAAACGGGCACGGGCCGTCTGATCATGGGCTATGCCGCGCAAAACCTGATTCCCGTCACCCTGGAGCTGGGCGGCAAGTCGCCGAACATCTTCTTTGAAGACGTGATGGATGCCGATGATGATTATTTCGACAAGTGCCTGGAAGGTTTTGCCATGTTCGCGCTGAACCAAGGCGAAGTGTGCACCTGCCCATCGCGCGTGCTGATCCAGGAATCGATCTACGAGAAATTCATCGAACGGGCCTTGAAGCGCGTGGCCGCCATCAAGCAGGGCAATCCGCTCGACTCGTCCACCATGATCGGCGCGCAGGCTTCGCAGGAGCAGCTGGAAAAAATCCTGTCCTACCTCGACATCGGCCGCCAGGAAGGCGCGGAAGTGCTGGCCGGCGGCGAGCGCAACACGCAGGCGGGCGACCTGGAAGGCGGCTACTACGTGCGTCCGACCGTGTTCAAGGGCAATAACAAGATGCGCATCTTCCAGGAAGAGATCTTCGGACCCGTCGTGTCCGTGACCACCTTCAAGGATGAGGCCGACGCGCTGGCGATTGCCAACGATACCTTGTACGGCCTGGGGGCCGGCCTGTGGACGCGTGACGGTTCGCGCGCCTTCCGCATGGGCCGCGCCATTCAGGCGGGCCGCGTGTGGACCAATTGCTACCACCTGTATCCGGCCCATGCCGCGTTCGGAGGCTACAAGCAATCGGGTATCGGCCGCGAAAACCACAAGATGATGCTCGATCACTACCAGCAAACGAAGAACTTGTTGGTGAGCTATAGCCCGAAAGCGCTGGGCTTCTTCTAAACCGGCAACAGGCGCCGCGCCTGCAGTCCAGGCGCGGCGCGCAGAAAGGGATGCGATGAGTGCAGCAATTGCCCGGGTGGTCGCCACCGATGCGGCGCTGGAAATGATGGACAAGTTGCGCCGGCGTCACGGCCCGCTGATGTTTTTCCAGTCGGGCGGATGCTGCGACGGCAGTGCGCCCATGTGCTATGCGCTGGGCGAGTTCGATGTCAGCGACACCGATATCTATCTCGGCAATTTGAATGGCACACCGTTCTACATGGGACTCGAGCAATTCGAGTACTGGGAGCATACCCAGTTGATTATCGATGTGGTCGACGGCAATGGCGGCATGTTTTCACTCGACAACGGCACGGGCAAGCGCTTTTTGACGCGCTCGCGCCTGTTCACGGATGAAGAGTGCGCGCTGTTGCATGCCCAGCCGCATGAGCACCGCAAGACTTGATACACACATACTAATAAAACAGAGGGAGATGATTGTGCAGAAAAAAATCATGGGGATACTCATCGGTTTGGGTTTGGCATCGCTGGCCCAGGCGGCCGACGTGGGCAATGTCACGAATGCCATGCTCGACAGTACGGCGAAGAATCCGGCCAGCGTCCTGTCGTTTGGCATGGGTACGCAGGGCCAGCGCTATTCGCCGTTGACGCAGATCAATGACAAGACCGTGGCCAAGCTGGTGCCAGCCTGGTCGTTCTCGTTTGGCGGCGAAAAACAGCGGGGCCAGGAATCGCAGCCGCTGATTCACAACGGCAAGATGTTCGTCACGGCATCGTATTCGCGCATCTTTGCCGTCGATTTGAAAACCGGCGCCAAGCTGTGGAAATATGAGCATCGCTTGCCAGACGGCATCATGCCATGCTGCGACGTGGTCAACCGCGGTGCCGCCCTGTACGGCAACCTGGTGATTTTCGGCACGCTCGACGCCTACCTGGTGGCGCTGGACCAGAATACGGGCAAGATCGTCTGGAAGGAGAAAGTGGATGACTACGCGGCCGGCTACTCGATGACGGCCGCGCCGCTGATCGCCGAAGGCTTGCTGCTGACGGGCGTGTCGGGCGGGGAATTCGGCATCGTGGGCCGGGTGGAAGCGCGCAATCCGATGACGGGCGATCTCGTGTGGAGCCGTCCGACGGTAGAGGGCCATATGGGGCACCGCTACGACAAGGATGGCAAGGCCATCGATAACGGCGTGTCCGGTACCGTGAACAAGACCTGGCCGGGCGACTTGTGGAAAACGGGCGGCGCCTCGACGTGGATGGGCGGCACCTACGATCCGCAAACCAAGCTCGCATATTTTGGTACCGGCAACCCGGCGCCGTGGAACAGCCACTTGCGTCCCGGCGACAATCTGTACTCGTCATCCACCGTGGCGCTGGACGTGAAAACGGGGCAGATCAAGTGGGCGTATCAGAACACACCGAACGATGCCTGGGATTTCGATGGCGCCAACGAATTCGTCACCTTCGACATGGATGGCAAGCGCTACGGCGGCAAGGCCGACCGCAACGGTTTCTTCTATGTCATCGATGCGGCCAATGGCAAGCTGCAGAACGCTTTTCCATTTGTGAAGAAAATCACCTGGGCCAGCAGCATCGACCTGAAGACGGGCCGGCCAAATTTCATTGCTGCCGGCCGCCCTGGCGACCCCACCAAGGGAGAGGAAGGCAAGAAGGGCACGACCGTGTTTGCCGCGCCCGCTTTCCTCGGCGCCAAAAACCAGATGCCGATGGCGTACTCGCCGCAAACCAAGCTGTTCTACGTTCCCGCGAACGAATGGGGCATGGACATCTGGAACGAGCCGATCAGCTACAAGAAGGGCGGCGCCTTCCTCGGTGCCGGTTTCACCATCAAGCCCCTGTTTGACGACTACATCGGCGCCATGCGCGCCATCGATCCGAAGACGGGCAAGATCGTCTGGGAAATCAAGAACAACGCGCCGCTGTGGGGTGGCGTGATGAGTACGGCCGGCAACCTGGTGTTCTACGGCACGCCGGAAGGCTTCCTGAAAGCCGTCGATGCGAAGACGGGCAAGGAGCTGTGGAAATTCCAGACGGGCTCCGGCGTCGTGGCGCCGCCCGTCACCTGGCAGGATGGCGACACGCAATACGTGGCCGTCGTTTCCGGCTGGGGGGGCGCGGTGCCGCTGTGGGGCGGCGAAGTGGCGAAGAAGGTCAACTTCCTGGAACAGGGCGGTTCCGTGTGGGTCTTCAAGCTGGCGTCGAAGTAACGGGGTGAAACATCCGGGCCACACGGATGGGTGTCTCCCTGTCCGCCGGATGTTTTCTTTTTGCTGACGGCCCAGGCCGTCAGTTTTTTGTTTACCTGGATGCACGATACGCCTGCTTGCGGTCAAAAAATGAACACTGTCAGTGGCGATTGATCCGCTGCTGCACACGTTAACTACGCTTTTTCTCTTTCTCCCTCTGAGCCGTTCTGGGCACGCTTATTGCCAAAGCTTGAGGTACATCAATCACTGGTGTGCACACTAAAAACAGAAAAGAAAGAGGAGAACAAATGAACACATTGAGCAAGCTGGGGAGCCTGGGTGTCATGACAATCGCAGCGGTGGGGCAGGCGCAAGCCGTCGATATCAAGGCTGGCGACTGGACCGTGTCGGTGGGCGGCATCGTCAACGCCTATTACACGCAAGTGTCGTGTTCGGGCGATGCGGTGGGCGGGCTGGCGCTGGGCGGGCAGGCGCTCGGTTGCGGCGGAGAAAAGGACCGTACCACCATCGGCAACGGCTTGCTGCCGAATGGCTTGATCACCTCGGCAAGCTCGCGCCTGGGCGAGTACGACGTGAAAGCCTTGATCGGCATCTACAACTCGACGGCCACGGACAGCGCCATCAGCCAGAACAGCGTGGTCGACGTGCGCCAGGCATTCTTTACGTTTGGCAATGAGCACATGGGCACTTTCAAGCTGGGCCGCGACTATGGCATCTTCGGCGCGAATGCGATTTTGTCCGACATGACCTTGTTGGGTTCGGGTGCACCGGTGCAGGCGACGCAGCGGGGCAGGGTGACACTGGGCCATATCGGCGCCGGTTATACCTATCTGGGCAACTATGGCCAGATCATGTACAGCTCGCCGAAGTCGGGCGGCGTTGGCGTCGATGTGGCGCTGGTCAGCCCCGTCTCCGATACGCCGATTGTTGCAGGCTCGACGTATTCATCGAAGTCGAGTCCGCAAGTGCAGGCGCAGCTGACGTATGCGCAGGATGGCTTGAAAGCCTGGCTGGGCGTGAAGTCGCAAAAGTTCACCTCGAAAACCGCAGGTGTCGATGACTTGACCATGCGCGGCGTGGAAGTGGGCGGCTCCTACCAGATGGGGCCGGCCGGCGTGCTGCTCAACTTCCAGGGCGGCAAGGGGCTAGGCATCTTGTCCGATGCGGACCAGGGCGATACCAAGTCGAAGAACTGGCTGCTGCAAGGCACGTATAAAACGACGGACAAGCTGAAGCTTGGCTTGTCCTACGGTATCAGCAAGAACGACGACAACACGGCCGGCACGGGCGGCTTGAAGTCGAATGCCAACTTGACCCTGGGGGCGTATTACTCGCTCAACAGCGCGATCACCCTGGTGGGCGAGCTGGGCCAGACGCGCTCGAAAGGCTTTACGGGTGGCGAAGCGAAGATGAATGGCGTGTCCCTGGGCGGCATTATTTTCTTCTAATACATGAACGCGGCGCCTTGCGACAAGGCGCCGCACGGAGCGTAGTGCATGAGGACAATGCGGTTGTTTATAGCGTGCTGGCTATTCCTGTTTATTCTGGGACAGGCGTGGGCAGGCGTGCTCACCAAGGCCGAGCTGGCGCGGCGCTTTCCTGCTCCCATTGTCGTGGGCGACAAGGAAGCCGACTTGCCCGTCTGGCCCCTGTTCAAGCAAAACGCCACGGCCACCGAGCTGATCGGCTACGTGTTTGAATCCGTGGACCTGGCGCCCATTCCCGGCTTTTCCGGCGTGCCCGTCAATCTGCTGATCGCCATCAATCCGCAAGGGAGTTTTTTGGACGTCGCCGTGCTGTCGCAGCATGAACCCGTGTTTCTCGATGGCTTGGGAGAGGCACCGCTGTTTCAGTTCGTCAAGCAGTACCAGGGCTTGTCGCTGAAACAGAATATTGCCATCGATGCCAGAAAGAAACGCGCGCCAGATGCCACGCATGCCGATATCGATGGCGTGTCGAAGGCCACGGCCTCCGTGCGCATCATCAACCAAAGCGTGCTGGCCTCGGCCTTGAAAGTGTCGCGCAAAAAACTGGGATTTGCGCAAGGCCGCGACCCGGACCAGATTGCCCGTATCCGCATGGAGGTATTCGAGAAACTCAGCGTGGAGCAGATGCTCGAGCGGGGCTTGATCCAGCACGTACGCTTGAGCAATAAGGATGTGGAAACCTTGTTTGCCGGCAGTCCCGGCGCGGGACTCGATATGGAAGCGACGCGCGCGCCCGATGGCGTCTTCATCGACCTCTACCTGGCCTATGTGTCCGTGCCCAGTGTAGGGCGCAATCTCTTGACGGAACGCAGCTGGAACAAGCTGCGCAACCGGCTGGACGAAGGCGACCACGCCATCCTCGTCATGTCGCGCGGGCGCTATAGCCTGCTGGGCGACGATTTCGTGCGCGGCACGGTCCCGGACCGGCTGTTGCTGAAGCAGGATGGCTTGCCCATCGACATGCGCGATCTGGACCTGGAATTGAGCCTGTCCGATACGGCCTCGCTGCCGACGGAAAATGTCGCCGTCTTGCGCGTCATCAGCCAGGCGGGACTCGATGCGGCCAGCCCGCTGGCGTTCACGCTGCCGATCACGCGCAACAAGGGCATCGTGTATCCCGAACGCATCGCCCGCAATGTCGATATCAGCTACCGTCTGCCGTCCGAGTTTTATACGGCGCCGCAAGGCGACGATGCAAGTTGGCGCGGCACGTGGAAGGGGCGCAAGGCTGAGTTGCTGCTGTTGCTCGCCGGGCTGGCGCTGCTGGCCGGGGCATTGGTTTGGCAGAAACGCCTGGTACGCGAGGGCCGGCAATTTATCTGGTTCCGCCGCCTGTTCCTGGTGTTTACGATTGGCTTCATCGGCTATTACGCGCAAGGGCAGTTATCGATCGTCAATCTCACTGGCGCCATCCAGGCGCTGCTGGCGGGGCGCAGTCTGGGCTTCTTCCTGTTTGACCCGATGACGGTGATCCTGTGGGTGTTCGTGCTGCTCAGCCTGCTGATCTGGGGGCGCGGCACGTTTTGCGGTTGGCTGTGCCCGTTTGGCGCCCTGCAGGAATTCACGGGCAAGCTGGGCCAGTGGCTGCGCTTGCCACAGTGGAAGATCAAGCCGAGCCTGGATGGGCGCTTGAAATGGATCAAGTATGGCTTGCTGGCGGCCATTCTCGGTAGCAGCATGTTTTCCAGCCAGATCACGGACAAGCTGGTCGAGCTGGAACCATTTAAAACGGCCATCACCCTGAACTTCGTGCGGGCCTGGCCGTTCGTCGCGTATGCCGTAGGCTTGCTGCTGCTCAGTAGTGTTTCCTACAAATTCTTTTGCCGCTACCTGTGTCCGTTTGGTGCGGCACTGGCGCTGCTGGGGCGGTTTCGCCTGTTCAACTGGATTCCCCGTCGCAAGGAGTGCGGCACACCGTGCCAGACTTGCCGCCACCGTTGCGAGCATCACGCCATCGCGGCTAGCGGGAAAGTTGATTACGGAGAATGTTTCCAGTGTATGGATTGCGTCGTGATTTATGCCAGCGATGAAAAATGCGCGCCCTTGATGCTGGAAATCAAGCGTGCCCGCACCATCCCCATAGTCCGGGTCACGGCAGAGGAGAGCAGCAATGCAGCGTAGAACGTTTATTTCCGCAGCGATAGGCAGCGTGTCCGGCATGGCGGGCTTGTCTTTTCCTGGCAGCATGGCGCGCGGCACGGCCACGGCCTCCGGCGTGCGGCCTTATCAAGGCGCCGCACTGGCGTTTGGCACGACGATTACCGTCACCGTGTTGCACCACGATCAGCGCCAGGCCGAGCTGGCCATTGAGGACGCCTTGCATGCAGCGAGGAATATCGACGGCCTGATGAGCATTTACAGCCCGGCCAGTCAAGTCTTCCAGCTGAACCGTGACGGCCGTCTGGCCCGGCCGGACGCGCATTTGTTGGCCGTGCTGGCGCAGGCGCATGCCTTGTCGCAATGGAGCGATGGGGCCTTTGATATCACCGTGCAACCTTTATGGCAGCTGTTTCGCGCGGCGGCAGACCAGGCCGGCTTGCCTGCGGAAGCATTGCGGCGCGCAGCGCAGGCGCGGGTAGGCTGGCGGCAACTGGCGTGGAATAGCCGGGAAGTGCGTTTTCTCCGGCCAGGCATGGCGCTGACCTTGAATGGCCTGGCGCAAGGTTATGCGGCGGACATGGCGCTGGCGGCCGTGCAGGCGCGCGGCATACGGCACGCGCTGCTCGATACGGGCGAATTCGTTGCGCGGGGGCAGCGTTCCGTGCGCCGCCCGTGGACCTTGGGTATCCAGGATCCGCGCGATGCAGAAATCCTCGCGGCCACCTTGAAAGTGGAGGGGCGCAGCGTGGCCACGTCGGGCGATTACGAATGTACGTTCACGCCCGACTTCGTGCATCACCACATCTTCGATCCTGCGAACGGCGATTCGCCGGGCGAACTGGCCAGCGTGACGGTGCTGGCGCCCACGGGCTTGCTGGCCGATGGTTTGTCGACAACGTTCATGGTGACGGGCGCGGCGCGCGCGCATGCGATGGCCGCGCAAATGGAAGGCGTTGACCTGATGACCATCGACAAGCGGGGCCGGCGCGCGATGTCGCCCGGCTTTTCCCGTCTACTCTAGCTTATTTCAGATGCGGCACCTTGCGATAGATCGTGTTACGCGATATGCCCAGGGCTCGCGCCGTGGCCGAGACGTTGCCGCCGTGGGCATCGAGCGATTTGAGAATGACGCTTTGCTCCATTTCTTCCAGGTTGGCGCCGGCCGCGATCATGCGGTCCGTGCTGGCGCTGGCGGCAGTCGCTTGCGTCATCTCAATATCGTCGAGGAAATCATCGGGCATGTGGCGCAAACAGATTTCATGTTCGTCACCCGCCATGACGATGGCCGTGCGCAACAGATTGGTCAGTTGGCGGAAATTGCCTGGCCATTTATGCTGGTGAAACATGCGCAGGATGTCCGGCGCCACCGTGTAGCGCGTGTCGGGCGCTTCCGTTGCCAGGATTTTTTTCACGACCGTGTCCAGGTCCGTGCGCTCGCGCAGCGGCGGCAGTTTGACCACCAGGCCATTCAGGCGGTAATACAAGTCTTCGCGAAACAGTCCCTTGGCCATGCGTTCGCGCAAGTTATGATTCGTGGCGCAAATGAGTTCCACGTTGACGGTGATCGACTTGCTGCTGCCCAAGGGCGTGACCATGCGTTCCTGCAACACGCGCAACAGCCGCGCCTGCAAGCCAAACGGCATGTCGCCGATTTCATCGAGGAACAGGGTGCCGCCATTGGCTTGCAAGATCTTGCCAATGGCACCCTTCTTGCGCGCACCCGTAAATGCCCCGTCTTCATAGCCGAACAGTTCGGATTCGATCAGGGTTTCCGGAATCGATGCGCAATTGACGGCGATAAACGGTCCCATGGCCCGTGGCGAATCGTTGTGGATGGCTTGCGCCAGCAATTCCTTGCCGGTGCCCGTTTCGCCCATGACGAGGATGGGGATGTCGCGCCCCAGCACCTTGTTGACCTTTTCGATAACCAGTTCCAGCTGCGGATCGCCCGTGCGCAGGTAGCGCAAGCCGGACAGGCGCCGCGCCGCGTTGGCCGCATGGCTGGCGGACGCGGGAACCTGTGCCGGCACGGCGTTGATATCGCTATGGTCGGTGCTGGCAGTAAAGCCGTGCTGGAAGACGCTATTGGACAGGCGCAACTGCGCGCGCCCATACACGCGCACGCCGCTATGCATGCACAGGTTCAGCAAACCGGGGGCGGCCGTGCGGTAATGGTCGTACAGGGCGGAAACGGGCAAGCCGAACAGGGAGCTGAACGTGTGTGATTGCAGCGCGGCAAATGAGAGGCCCAGCTGGAACAAGCCATTCTTGTTGGCCGATAAAAATCGTCCACCGGGTGTGAACGAGGCGATGCCCTCCATCAAGGTGCCGATGAATTCGGGGCGCGCGTGGAAGTGCACGGTGATGGCGTCTTCGAAGGTGGCGGAAAACAGTTGATTTTCGATCATCAGCGCCGACATGCGCACGAGGGCCATCGTATGCTTGTGAAAACTGCGCTGGTCGCTGGACACGTCCAGTACGCCGATGACATTGCCCCGGTGGTCGGTGATCGGTGCCGCGGAGCAAGTGAGAAAATGATTGGCCGCCAGGTAATGCTGGTCCGCATGGACCAACGTCGGTACTTTTTCCGTGATGGCCGTGCCGATGGCATTCGTACCGCGGCTTTGTTCCGACCATGCCACGCCCGGCTGCAGGGCGACGCGGTTGGCTTTCTCCAGGAAATCATCGTCGCCCAGCGAATGCACGATGACGCCGTTGGCATCCGTCAAGATCACCATATTGTGGGTATTGACGATTTGCTGGTACAGGGTTTCCATGGCGGGCAGCGCGTGCGTGTGCAGCAGACGGTTTTGCTCGATCAGCAAGGACAGGTCGGATTTGCCCGCCGGCGTAAAGTCGGGCGTGGCTGTGGGCGACAGGCCAAAGGCGACTGAACGCTGATGGGAAGTTTCGATGATGACGGGGACGTTGTCCTGTCCTGCCGGCAAAATGTTCGCGTCCGCGATGGACGAAAACGGTGCGCTACGGTAAGTAGCTGACGGTTGATACATGATCTCGTTGCCTCCGTTGGGCCCTGTACTGCGGCGCTCTTTTGAATATCGAGAGTGTTCCATAATGTAGCACCTGTCACAGATGGGAGCAAAGCAAAGCGAACCGGGCTATCCCCGTGTTGCTGCCAGGCCCAGAGTTGCTCGCATCAGTGGACAGTGCATATGTCTGTATAAGCAAGTGCGGTGCCAGGACCGTTTCACAGGGTTGGAAAATAGCGCTTGCGGGGCGTGCGGGGCAAGGCTATAATTTGCCCCCTCGCTGAACGACGCATGCAAATGCAGCGTAAAGTGAGAAAAAAGAAGGAGTTGACGGACGTAGCGAAATGCTTCATACTCTTCCTTCTTCGCAGCTGACAAACACAACGCTTTGTCGATAG
>NZ_PDZJ01000011.1:0-9457 GCF_002735685.1 Janthinobacterium sp. BJB301
GGCACCAGTTCCAGGGCGCCGATGATGCGCGCCTGGCGTATGCCGACCTGGCGGCCGACGGCCCCGTGTACGTGATCCGCACGGTGCCGCAGCAGACGGGCAACTGGACGGCGGGGCTGGGCGTGAAGCTGCTGCTGTCGAACGGCATGACCATCACGCTGGACTACAACAGCAATCTGAACATGGATAGCGGGCGTAGCCAGTCGGTGATGTTCGGCATTGCCATGCCGCTCAAGTAGCGCTACGGCTCAAGGAGGTGACGCCGCGGGGCGGGAGCAGCTTGCTCCCGCCCCGCGGTGCATATGACGCCTGGTTTTTCATGTCAATGCCGTGCCAGGGCGGCAATGATTCCATTAGAATCAGGTATCGTCTTTACCACACTGTTTACAGAATGGAATACCTGGAATGATGAATGTCCTGACCCTCGAACATTTTGCCGCGCGCGTCAACGAGACGTTTATTGCGGCCGGTGACGGAAATGCCGCCTTTGTCCTGAAGGAAGTGCGCCCGTTGCCGTCAGCAACCCTGGAGGGCTTGATGCGCAAGCCGTTCAGCCTGCTGTTTCACAATAGCTCTCCCATCCTGTTCAGCCAGAAAATTTTCCAGATGCAGCATGATGCGTTTGGCGAAGTGGGTATCTTTTTGGTGCCGGTGGCGCGTGACAGCCATGGCTTCCTGTACCAGGCAGTGTTTAACTGAGGCCGGTACGGGGAGAAGGGCAGGGCGGGCGCCGCGATGGCGCCGCCTGCCTGGATGCATCAAACTTAATCAAACGACGGGAATTCCCCTTGCAGGGCGATGCAGAAATTGACCGCCAGCATCGGCTGGCGGTTTTCGTGCGGCTGGCCGCCACCGGCAGTACCGATCGCGGCCGGGGACAGCGTGACATTGGGTGGCGTCGTCGGCACGAATGCGGACGTGCCGCCCAGCGCAATCAAGCCATCGCCAGCGAGCGGGGTGTTGTGCTGCAGGGCGGCCGTGGGCTGGCGGTACACATTGAGTTGATGGGTGTGATTCGGGATCTCCGTCACGTTCAACGTGACACTGTTGCTGCCGAAGGTCTCGCCCATTACGCGCGGTGTCAGGCCCGGTCCTTGTCCCTGGCTGCAGGGCGCGCGTCCCGTGAAGTTGGGCAGCTGGAAGGTGGTGGTCCCGTTCCCCCCATACTGCGTGCCGATCAAGGAAAACAGGGCGCTATATTGCTGGATTTGCAGGGTGGCGCCATTGCAGCTGGCCCACCCGTAGGGTGTGAAATTGAAGCCGAAGACTTGTATCTCGCCAAGGTATGGTGTTGTCACGGTAGGTTCTCCTGATCGATTTTAGGGGCTGCGCTGGCTTGCCGGCTGCTATTGCTGCGATGGGAAAATGCCTGCCCATGCGATGCAAAATGAGGCGGTCAGGGTTGGCATGGTGTTCTCGTGCGGCAGGTTGCCGCCTGTTGTGCCCGTGGCGGTCGTTGCCAGTGCATAGGCGGTCAGACCGGTCAGATCGCTGGTGTACATCTTGTCGTTATTCGACGGGGCCGTCAGCAGCAGGTTGGCCGCTGGCACATTCGCCGTCGCCAGGGTACTGTTCACATTGAACGGGTGCGTATGCGAAGGAAGCTGGGTTGCCAGCAAGGTCACCGATTCGCTGCCGCTTCGTTGCCCGATGGGCCGGTTGGTCAGGCCGGGACCGGTGCCCATATGCAGGGGAACCTGGCCGCGCAGGTCGGGCACGGCGAAAGTGTTGACGCCGTCGCCGCCGTAGGTGGTGCCCAGCAGGGTGTACAGTACTTCATTATTGGCGATCGGTTTCAGGCTGCCGTCGCAGGCGAACCAGCCGCTGGGAATGCGGGGAAAGGCAAACAGGCGAATTTCGCCGACATAGGGTGTGGTCATGACTATGCTCCGTAAGAAATGGCTGATTCGTTAGTTGCGCGACGGGAAGATACCGCTCAAGGCGATATTGAAGTTGATGACCGAGAACGGCTGCATATTGTTATGCGACTGGTTGCCGCCGGTCAACGCCAGGGTTTGGTTGGAGAGGGTAACTTGCGGTCCGGCCGAACCATAGATGGATTCCGCGCCGCTGCCGCCAAACAGGGTATTGGTGGGATTTTTCGACGTGCCGGGCGTCGTTACCGTATTGGCCGTATGCGTGTGCGGCGGCATCTGTGTCGATATCAAGGTGACAGCCTCGGTCCCCGCCCGCGTACCGATCGGGTAGGGGGAAGGTTGCCAGGCGCCATCGACAGAACTACCGGCACCGACAGGGGTACTGCCTTGCAAGTTAGGCAAGGCAAAGGTCGTACTGCCATTGCCGCCGTAGTAGGTACCCAGCAGTGCAAACAGCGCCTGATTTTGCGCAACGGGCAGCAATTGGCCGTTACATGCCGCAAATCCACGCGGCGCAAAATTGAAGCCGCCCATCATGATTTGTCCTAGATACACATCAGCCATCATCGTTCTCCCACGGTTGAATGCAATTAAATTTCAAATGGGAAATATTTTCCATTTGCAACCAATATTGCGTTTTAAAAAACCCTTTTTGTTATAGTTACTTTATTGAAATCTCGGGTTAGCATACGTTGTCATATGGCAAGCGTCAACATCTGTTGGCACTGTAGAAGAGCCCGGATAGGTATCGCTTGCAGCCTGATTTCATGTGCATTTTTTGTTTAAAAAACACTGTATTGGAGAAATTATGTTGCGCACTTGCAACGATATCGGCGCCCGTCCGGCACTTTCTTTCCTGCTTTCCTTTTTTGCCGGAAACAAGGGGCGAATGCCAAACAGTGCCGCTGAAAGGTCGCCAATATCCGGCCGTTTCGTGCAGTGGCTTGCCTCGCTGTTCCTGCTGATGCTGGCGTTCGGCGCCCCGCCCGCGCAGGCGGCGGGCCCGAGCCTTATCTGCCCTCCGAATCAGAGTTTTACAGTTGCCTCGGGTGCCTCGTACATCATCGACCTGTCGAGCTGCAATACCTTTGGCCTGAACGATAATGCTGCCACGGCATTGCACGGCACGATCACCGGCCTCACCAACAATCAGGACAACAAGGCGACCTACACCAATAATGGAGATGGCGCGCTGTCCGATACGTTTGTGCTGCTCGATGAGTCGCAAGGAGAGATCACTTTCACGGTGACCGTCTTGCCTGCGGCGGCTGCCTTCACCGTGGCGCCCGGCAGTTTGACGGCACCCGTGATTGGCGTGCCGTACAGCCAGGGCATGTCGGCGAGCGGCGGCGTGGCCCCCTATGCCTACGCGTTTGATTCAGGCACCTTGCCACCTGGCATCACCGTGTCGTCGAGCGGCGTGATTTCCGGCACCGTGACGGCTACCGGCTCCTTTGCATTTGGCGTCAAGGTCACCGATTCGACGGCAGGCACGCCGCAGGTGGTCATCAAGAATTATTCCGTGACGGTCGCCATCCCTACCTTGTCCATCACGCCCACCACCCTGGCAGCCGGCGGGCTGTCGGCGCCCTACAGCCAGCAGATGTCCACTTTGAATGGCACTGCGCCCTTTACCTATGTGGTGGAGTCGGGCAGTTTGCCGCCTGGCCTGAGCCTGTCCTCCAGCGGCTTGTTATCGGGTACGCCGAGCGCCCTGGGCACCTATAACTTTGTGATCAAGTCGACGGATGTCACGGGCGGCAATGGACCGTACAACACGTCCAGAAGCTATTCCCTGGTGATCAACGCCCAGCCGCCGCCGACCATCACCGGCGTGTCTCCTGCATCCGGCCCTGCGACCGGCGGCACGGCCGTCACCATTACTGGTACCGGCTTTACGGGCGTTACGGCGCTGAAGTTTGGCGCCAATAATGGCGTCTCCGTCACCGTCGTCAATGCCACGACCATAACCACCACGTCGCCTTCCGGTAGTGCTGGCACCGTGAACGTGACCGTCACCGCGACTGGCGGCACCAGCGCCACCGGCGCTGCCAACCAGTTTACGTATATTCCTGCGCCAACGGTCACCAGCATTTCGCCCACGGCAGGTTCTGTCGCTGGTGGCACGAGCGTCACCATTACGGGCACGGGGTTTACCGGCGCTACAGCGGTGACCTTCGGCGCCACGGCAGCCACCGGCTTCACGGTCAACAGCGCCACGCAGATCACGGCTACGGCGCCTGCCGGTACCGGTACGGTGGATGTGCGCGTCACCACGACGGGCGGTACCAGCGCCACCAGCGGGGCGGACCAGTACACCTTTGTGGCGGTACCGACGGTGACGAGCATTTCGCCCACGGCCGGTCCGGCCACCGGCGGCACCACCGTCACCATCACCGGCACGGGTTTTGGCAGCACCACGGCGGTGACCTTCGGCGCCACGGCGGCCACCGGCTACACGGTCAACAGCGCCACGCAGATCACGGCCACGGCGCCAGCGGGCACGGGCACGGTCGACGTGCGCGTCACTACGGCGGGCGGCACCAGCGCCACCAGCGCCGCCGATCAATTTACCTATGTGGCACGGCCGGTGGTGAGCAGCATTTCGCCCACTTCAGGACCTACGACCGGTGGCGCCACGGTCATCATCACCGGCTCGAATTTTAGCGGCACGACAGCCGTGACGTTCGGCGCCACGGCGGCCACCGGCTACACCGTCAACAGCGCCACGCAGATCACGGCCACGGCGCCGGTCGGCGGCGCTGGCACGGTGGACGTGAGCGTCACTTCGGTGGGCGGCACCAGCGCCACCAGTGCCAACGATCAATTTACCTACGTGACGCTGCCTGCGGTCAGCAGCATTTCGCCGACAGCCGGTCCGGCCACCGGCGGCACGAGCGTCATCATCACGGGTACGGGCTTCAGCGGCACCACGGCGGTGACGTTTGGCGCCACGGCGGCGAGCGGCTATACGGTCAACAGCGCCACGCAGATCACGGCGACGGCGCCAAGCGGCACGGGCACGGTGGACGTGCGCGTCACCACGACGGGCGGCACCAGCGCCATCAGCGCGGCCGATCAATATACCTATGTGGCGGCACCGGTGGTCAGCAGCATTTCGCCGACGGCCGGTCCGGCTACCGGCGGCACCACGGTCACCATCAGCGGTTCGAATTTCAGCGGCGCGACAGCCGTGACCTTCGGCGCCACGGCGGCCACCGGCTTTACCGTCAACAGCGCCACGCAGATCACGGCGACGGCGCCCGCAGGCACGGGTACTGTGGACGTGCGCATCACCACCGCTGGCGGCACCAGCGCCATCAGTGCAGCGGACCAGTTTACGTATGTGGCCGCACCGGCGGTGAGCGGTATTTCTCCCACATTCGGTCCCGCCATTGGCGGCGCCAGCGTCATCATTACTGGCGCTAACCTGACTGGCGCGACAGCCGTGACGTTTGGCGCCACGCCGGCCACCGGCTTTACGGTCAACAGCGCCACGCAGATCACGGCGACGGCGCCAAGCGGCACGGGTACGGTGGATGTGCGTGTGACCACGCTTGGCGGTACCAGCGCCACCAGTGCGGCGGATCAGTACACTTATGTAGCGGTGCCCGTTGCCGGCGCAGTCAGCGCGACGGTGGCCTACGGCAGCAGCGCCAATCCGATCACGCTGAACCTGAGCGGCGGCGCGGCGACGTCGGTGGCCGTGGCCTCCACTGCCTCGCACGGCACGGCGACGGCCAGCGGCACCAGCATCACCTACACGCCGACGGCAGGTTACGGCGGCAGCGACAGCTTTACCTATACGGCGACCAATGGCAGCGGCACGTCGGCACCGGCCACCGTGACGATCACCGTCGGCGCGCCGAGCATCACGGTCGCGCCAGCCACCGTGCCCGGCGCGGCAATCGGAGCGGCATACAGCCAGAGCATCAGCGCCGCCAACGGCCTGGCACCGTACACCTACTCGATCAGCGCCGGCGCCTTGCCAAGCGGCTTGAGCTTGTCCAGCGGCGGTGTGCTGTCGGGTACGCCAACGGCCGCCGGCACCTTCAACTTCACGGTGCGCGCCGAGGACAGTTCGACGGGCAGCGGCCCGTATTCGGGCGCGCGCGCCTATTCGCTGACGGTGGCGGCGCCGACGATCAGCATAGCGCCGGCAAGCCTGCCGGCAATGACCACTGGCGTCGCTTTCAGCCAGGGCATCACGGCCACCGGCGGCACGGCAGCATATAACTATGCCGTTACCGCCGGCAGCCTGCCCACCGGCTTGACCCTGGCGGCGGACGGTACCTTGTCGGGCACGCCTACGACGATCGGCGCGTATAACTTTACCGTCACCGCCACCGACAGCAGCACCGGTGCAAGCGCTCCTTTCAATGGTGTGCGTGCCTATTCCGGCATGGTGGTGGTGGCGCCGCCAGTGGCCGGCACAGTCAACGCGACGGTGGCGTACGGCAGCGGCCCGAATGTGGTCCCCCTGAACCTGAGCGGCGGCGCGGCGAACTCCGTGGCCGTGGCATCGGCGCCAGCGCACGGCACGGCGACGGCCAGCGGCACGAGCATCAGCTACACGCCGGCGGCAGGTTATGGCGGTCCCGACAGCTTTACCTATACGGTGACCAACTCTAGCGGTACTTCGGCGCCGGCCACCGTGACGATCACGGTTGGCGCACCGACGGTGACGGTGACGACTGCCAGTCTGCCAGCGATGATGGCAGGCACTGCCTACAGCCAGACCATCGGCGCTTCCGGCGGTGTTGGCCCCTATGTTTTTAGCGTTCCGCCTGGCACCTTGCCCGCCGGCCTGACTCTGACGGCCAACGGCGTCTTGTCCGGCACGCCGACTACCGCAGGCGCGTATGACTTTACCGTCACCGCGACCGACAGCAGCACCGGCAGCGGCCCGTATGCCGGCACCAAGCGCTACACGGGAACGGTGGCGGTGGCGTTGCCAGTGTCCGGCAACGTCAGCGTGACGGTGGCGTACGGCAGCGGCCCGAATGCGATCGCCTTGAACCTGAGCGGCGGCGCGGCGACCTCCGTGGCCGTGGTGTCCGGCGCTGCGCATGGCACGGCGACGGCCAGCGGCACGAGCATCAGCTACACGCCGACGGCCGGTTACGGCGGTCCCGACAGCTTTACCTATAAGGTGACCAACGCCAGCGGCACCTCGGCGACTGCCACCGTGACGATTACTGTTGGCGCGCCGACGGTGACGGTGACCACGGCCACACTGCCGGCGCTGATGGTAGGCACCAGCTACAGCCAGACCATCAGTGCTTCCGGCGGTACTGGCTCGTATGACTTTACGGTCCCGCCAGGTACCTTGCCCGCCGGCCTGACTCTGGCGCCAAACGGCACCTTGTCCGGCACGCCGACCGCCGCAGGCGCGTATGACTTTACCGTCACCGCGACCGACCATAGCACCGGCAGCGGTCCGTATGCCGGTACGATGCGTTACACGGGAGCGGTGGCGGTAGCATTGCCAGTGGCCGGTGCCGTCAGTGCGACGGTGGCGTATGGCAGCAGCGCCCAGCCGATCACCCTGAACCTGAGCGGCGGCACGGCGACGTCGGTGGCCGCATCGGCACCAGCGCACGGCACGGCGACGGTCAGCGGCACGAGCATCACCTACATGCCGACGGCAGGCTATGCCGGGCCAGACAGTTTTACCTATACGGCCAGCAACGCCAGCGGTACCTCGGCGCCTGCCACAGTGACGGTGACGGTGGGCATTCCCACTGTCACTCTGACGCCGGGCACCTTGCCCAATGCGACAGCGGAGGCAGCCTACACCGCAACCCTGACGGCGACGGGCGGCACGGCGCCGTATACCTACAGCGTGACCAGCGGCACCTTGCCCGTCGGCCTGAGCCTGAATGCAGCCACCGGCGTGCTTTCCGGTACGACCAATGTGGCCGGCAGCTTCCCTGTTAGCATCAAGGTCGCGGACAGCAGCACCGGCGCGGGGGCACCGTTCAGTGCCAGCAACAGCTATACCTTGATAGTCGTTGCCCCCGTAATCTCGGTGACGCCAGGTTCGCTGGCGGCGCCGAAAGTGGCCACGGCGTATAGCCAGCAATTGTCGGCCAGCGGCGGCGTCGCTCCCTATGCCTACACGGTGTCGGCCGGCAGCCTGCCTGCGGGCCTGACGCTGAGCAGCAGTGGTCTGCTCAGCGGTACCCCAACGGCGGGGGGCAATTTCACCGCGACCGTGCAGGCGGCCGATGCGCACCAGTTCACCGGCACGCAAAGCTATACGCTGACTGTGGCGTCGGCGACGGTCAGCCTGACGCCGGCTACCTTGCCGAATCCAACGGCGGAAGCGGCCTACACTACGACGCTGACGGCAGCGGGCGGCACGGCGCCGTATACCTTCAGCGTCAGTAGCGGTACCTTGCCCGCTGGCCTGAGCCTGAATGCGGCCACGGGCGTATTGTCCGGCACGACGAATGTGGCGGGCAGTTTCCCGTTCAGTATCAAGGTCACGGACAGCAGCACGGGCACGGGTGCGCCGTTCAGCGCCACCAACAGTTATACCGTGACCGTCGGAGCGCCGACGATCACGCTCACGCCGGCCACCTTGCCGGCGGCGACCGTCGCCACGGCGTACAGCCAGCCACTGTCGGCCAGCGGCGGCGTGGCTCCCTATGCCTACACGGTGTCGGGCGGCAGCCTGCCAGCTGGCCTCGCCTTGAGCAGCAGCGGCTTGCTGAGCGGCACGCCAACGGCAGCCGGCAGTTTTACCTTGACCGTGCAGGCGGCCGATGCGCACCAGTTCACCGGCACGCAAAGCTATACGCTGGTGGTGTCTTCGGCGACGGTCAGCCTGACGCCAGCCACCTTGTCCAATCCGACGGCGGAAACGGCCTACAGCGCGACCCTCTCGGCGACGGGTGGCACGGCGCCATACAGCTATGCCGTGGTGGGTACTTTGCCCGCTGGCCTGAGCCTGAACGGGGCCACGGGCGTACTGTCCGGCACGACGAATGTGGCGGGCAGCTTCCCGTTCAGCATCAAGGTCACGGACAGCAGCACGGGCGTGGGCGCGCCATTCAGCGCGAGCAACAGCTATACCCTGGCAGTGGCGGCACCGGTCCTGACGCTGACGCCGGCCAGCCTGGCGGCAATCCGTGCCGGCGACGCGTATAGCCAGACATTCACGGCGGCCGGCGGCATCGCGCCGTATGCGTACTCCGTGAGCAGCGGCGCCTTGCCAACGGGCCTGGTACTCAATGCGGCGACCGGCATCGTCAGCGGCACGCCAACGGTGGCGGGCAGCTACAACTTCACCTTGCAAGCGAAGGACGCGCACCAGTTCACGGTGCAGCAAGCGTTGACCCTGCAGGTGAACCAGGCGCCGCCGCCGGTGCCGAATGAAGCGGCAACGACCTCGGCCAACCAGGAAGTGAGCCTGACCATCGCTTCCACGGATGGCAGCCCGATCACCGATGTGACCATCGTCACGCCGCCGCAGCATGGGCGCGTCACGGTGGTGGCGAGCGGCGCGGCGGGGGGCGGCAGCGGCCGCTCCTTCAAGGTGACGTATGTGCCGAATGCGAACTACTTCGGTCCTG
>NZ_PDZJ01000012.1:0-6379 GCF_002735685.1 Janthinobacterium sp. BJB301
AAGGAAGAGTATGAAGCATTTCAGCACAATCGTCAACACCTTCTTTTCTACTACCCAGCCCCTGAAGGCTGTCCCTTTTGTGCCGCAAACTAGTGCGTCTCATTGGGGAGGCGAACTATAGCAAAGCCGCCCATGGGCGGCAAGCTTTATTTCAGCAATTCGGCAATTGCAATGCCCACATCGGTCGTACTGGCGCTGCCGCCCATGTCCGGTGTTCGCGGGCCATGCTCAAGCACCTTCTCAATGGCGCGCAAAACCGCGTCATGCGCCGCCGTGTAATTGGCATCGCCATTACCGAGGAAGTCCAGCATCATGGCGCCCGACCAGATCATGCCGATCGGGTTGGCGATATTCTGGCCATAGATATCGGGTGCGGATCCGTGCACGGGCTCGAAGACAGAGGGGAACGTGCGTTCCGGATTGATATTGGCCGATGGCGCGATGGCAATCGTTCCCGTGCACGCGGGGCCCAGGTCGGACAGAATGTCGCCAAACAGATTCGACGCAACCACCACGTCGAAGCGCTCGGGACTGAGCACGAAACGGGCCGCCAGGATGTCGATATGGTATTTATCCCAGTGGACATCGGGAAAGCTGGGCCCCATCGCCTCCACCCGCTCATCCCAATACGGCATGCTGATGGCGATACCATTCGACTTGGTCGCCGATGTCAGGTGTTTTTTAGGCCGGCTTTGCGCCAGCTCAAACGCATACTTCAGGATGCGGTCAACGCCCTTGCGCGTAAACACGGATTCCTGCAGCACCGTTTCGCGTTCCGTCCCCTCGAACATGCGCCCGCCCACGGACGAATACTCTCCTTCCGTATTTTCACGCACCACATAAAAGTCGATATCGCCCGGCTTCTTATTCGCCAGCGGACACGGCACACCCGGCATCAGGCGCACGGGCCGCAAGTTGACGTATTCGTCGAACTCGCGCCGGAATTTTAGTAACGAACCCCACAGCGAGATATGGTCCGGCACCTTGTCCGGCCAGCCGACGGCACCAAAATAGATGGCGTCGAAATCCTTGAGCTGGGCAAACCAGTCCGAGGGCATCATCTGACCGTGCTCGAGGTAGTAGTCGCAATTCGCCCACTCCATGGTCGTGAACTGCAAGTCGATATTGAAACGGCGCGCGGCAGCCTCGACGACACGCAGCCCTTCCGGCATGACTTCATTGCCTATGCCGTCGCCGGCGATGACTGCGATTCTGTGTGCGGGCATGAGGTTCTCCTGTTTATAGATGGATGCGTTGATGATACTGGCGCCGCATCAGAATACAATCAGGGTATTCATGACCTCAGTATCCACATTTCGTGCTCAATCGATGAAACATACGCCGCTGCTGGAAGATTTACGCCTGTTTTGCCAGGTCGCCCATAAAACCAGTTTCGCCGCCACGGCGCTGGAACTGGGTATTTCCAAGGCGGTCGTCAGCAAGCGCATCGGCATGCTGGAAGCGGCGCTAGAAGTACGGTTGCTGCACCGGACCACACGCAGGGTCAGCGTCACCGATCACGGCGAGATCGTGCGGCAATGGGCGCAGCGCATCCTGGAAGATGTCGAACAGATGGGGGAAGCGGTAGCACAGTCGAAATTGCAGCCGCAGGGCCTACTGCGCATTTGCTCAAGTTCCGGCTTCGGGCGCAACCGGCTCGGCCCAGCCCTCTCCCAGCTGGCACGGCAATATCCAGACTTGAAAATACAGCTGGAATTGCTCGACCGTCCCGTCGACCTGCTGGGCGAGGGTTTCGATCTCGACATTCGCATCGGCGTGGTGCGCGAGCCAGACCTGATCGCCCACCGCATTGCCAGCAATCAACGCGTACTGTGCGCCGCCCCCTCCTATCTGGCACAACGCGGAACGCCGGACACGCTGGCGCAATTGCGCGAGCATGACTGCATCGTCATCCGCGAGCGTGACCTGGATGGGCGACGCTGGAAACTGCAGGGGCCGCAAGGGTCGGAAACGGTGAAGGTCGATGGGCCGCTATCGGCCAATAATGGCGAGATCGTTCATCAATGGGCGCTGGACGGCCACGGCATCATCTTGCGTTCGGCATGGGATGTGGAAAGCAGCCTGGCGCAAGGCAAGCTGGTGCGTATTTTGCCCGCGTATCATCAGGTCGCCGATGTGTGGGCGGTGACCACTTCGCGGCTGTCGAACTCGGCCAAGGTCAGGGCTTGCGTGCAATTTCTGGAACGGTGGCTGCAAGCCCGCGCCTGATAAGCTATACCAGACGCGCCACATCCGGATACAGACGCGCCAGGGTATCGGAGGTGATGGACGAGATGACGGGCAAGACGCGCTCGGCGGCCTGCTCCGGCGATTTCTCCCGGCGCACCTCTTTCCACAGCTCGGCCAATGCGCCTTCATGGCGCGCCACCGCCTGCTCGACCTCATCCTGCCAGAAAGCCGGCGCCTCGCTTTCCACAAAATTGCCGCGGCCACGGCCAAAGTGCGCCACCGCCAGGTAACGCAGCACGCCCGCCACCACCAGGGTGCGCAAAAAGGCATCCGTGAATTGCATGGTGGGTTCATTGCGGTCCGTGCCGGAATTAAAGCCCCAGGCAGCGCCGGCAAACGTCAGCGCACCGACCACGCCACCAAGCAAGGCGCCCGTGCCCAAAGTCAGGCCGCCGGAAATCAGGTCGGCCGACAGCCCCGTCGCCGCGCCGGAAATCATGGCACCCAATAACCCCGCTTGCGCCTTGTCGATCGGCGCGCGCACGGCAAAATTTTCCCGTATCCGGCTATTGATCTTATGCGCATCGGTCGGGTCGAGTTTGTGCAAGATCAAGAGCTCACGCGTGGTCACGCCGCTGTGCGTATTGAGCCGTGCCACCAGGCTGGCCATGGCTTTTTCCTGGCGTTGCTGCTCTGCATTCTTACCGATGCCCACTACCTGCAAGGCCGATTTCAGCAAGCCCTTGGAGCCGAGCTCGATGGCTTCGCGATCCTGCCCTGCCACTGCCAGTTGCGTGGCCAGCAAATGCATGGCTTGCTGGAAACGCGCCGTATTCTGCTCTTGCCAGGCAGAAAACAGACGCGCATAGCCGGCTTGCTGCGACTGCGGCAACAATTTACCCACGGCTTCGTAAAACACGCGCTCATGAACCCAGCAGCGGGCAAAGGCATCGAGCGCCAGGACATCGCGCACGATGGGATATTGCTGCAAATGCTCGCGCCAGCGCGCCTGCTCGCCGTGCTCCTCATTGCCAGGACGCGGCGGCCCCATTTGATTGAGCAAGACCACCACCGGCTTATCCAGCCAGGCGAGGATTTTCATTTCTGCCGGCAAGTAGCCCGCATCCTTGGGATGTTCCGAGGAATTCACCAGGTACAGCACCACGTCGGCAGAGTCCTTGGCCGTACGCAGCGCCTGCTGGCTGAGCCAGAACGGGCGGTCGCGGTAACGGTCCAGCACTTCGCGCAGGAACCAGCCGATGGGATTGCCCGACTGGCCCAAGCGCTTGAGCAGGCGCACGGAGTCGCCAAAGCCGGGCGTGTCCCACAATTGCAAGGCATCGCCCTGCGGCGTGGCCAGCAAGGTATGCGATTCCGCAAACACAGTCACGTGGGCGGCATCGCGCACTTCGCCAATGTCCACGCCCACTAAAGTGCGCGCCAAGGTCGTCTTGCCATTATTCGTGTGCGAAATCAGCGCAAACTGAATCTGTACCGCATCATCCTGCACATTTTTATTTACATTCACACTCATGCTGCTGCCGATACTTTCAGCCCGACACCGGCATCAAGCGGGTGCAAGGCAGGATTGAGCAAATTGACCAGGGTGGCCGTGGTTTTATGGAACTGGCAGAACTGTTGCCACAAGGCGATTCTTTCCGCCAGGCGGGCGGCATTATCCACCTGCTCGCCCGCGCGTTCCAGGTAGCTGGATTCGTCGATCAGTACAGCGATGCCGCGTGCCGACGATTGCGCCAGGTAATCGAGGAAGGCGCCGTGGTTTTCCTTTTCCGGCGTCGCCGTCAGGTTGAACAGCACGGCCGTGATATTGACTTGTGGATCATTCAAGTCCGTGTCGCGCAAGACGTCCTGCGGCTCCTCGCCATACGACGTCGATGGACGCAACATCATGCGGCCCTGCTCGCCGAACAGCATGAGGGCGATTTGCCCCAGCCCCTTGTGACGTGCCTCATCGACAGTAAAGCTGTACGGCAAGACACGCAGCATGCCGCCAGTTGCCACGCCGATGCTTTCATTAAGCTTGCGGAAATACGGTTGGTCGAGATCCAGCGGAAAGTGCTTGGCCAGGCGCGCTGCGCGCCAGTTGTTGACCAGTGCCAGTATCAGGCGGGGAACGACCACCAGCAGGAAAATCGTTGCCGCATATAAATGCACCCAGCGTGCGCCGCCTTCGACGGTCGTCGTTTGCGGGAAGCGCAGCGCTTCGATTTCCGCCAGCGAAAAGCCTTGCAAATGAAACAGGGCAATAGCCGGCGCAAACAGGGTCGAAAGCAGGCTGTGCACCTGGCTGGCATTCAAAAAAGTGCTTTCCCAACCGGCCGCGTACTGCGACAGGAAGCCGCGCGCGTACAGTGAAGCGACGGCGCCGATGGCAAACATGGCGGCGCTCAGGTGAATGGTACGGCTGAGGCGCGCGGCCGTCAGCTTGGCGCTCAAGTGCGCCCATTCCCCCATAAAACTGAGCAAGCCCGAGGACAAGGCGTGCGGCAGTTTGCGCGGCAACGCCAGGCGGCCCACGCTCAGGTGGCGCACCAGTCCCGCCTTCGGCCAGCCGAGGGAGTGCGAGGGGATGCATAGCCAGATCAGCAAGCCCAGGTAGACCAGCACATTCCAGGCGATGATCAGCAGCAAGGGCGCCGACAGCAGATCCACGCGATGGGGATCCGTGATGCGGTCCAGCCCGGCACCCAGCAGCAGTGCCAGCAAGGGCAATGTCAGCGCCAGGGTCTTCATGCCGTTACGGCGTTTCGCGAAGGCAGCAAAAGCGGGCGTGCGCTCGGTGATGCGCTTGAGGATCAGCTCGGAGCGCTGCTGCAGGAAATCGTCACCTGTCACTTCGGCCTGCTTGCCCGAAGCTTGCCACTGCGCAAGCTCACGCGCGCTGCGGCTGGCATACATGCGGTCATCCTCGCTGAGGACTTCTTTTTTCTGGTCGGCCGTCTCGATAGCACGGACCAATACCACTTCTCTCGCAATCTGCTCGTTCATGGTGCTCCTGTTTTTGTATGAAACGACAACTAGACAGGCAGATTGTGACGTACTTTTGTGTTTCAGGCCAACGCGTCCTCGGCCCGGAACAAATTATGCAGCAGATAGATCAGGAAAGAAGCGATCCAGGCAGACCACAAGGTGTGCGTAAAAAATTGCTTACCTTGTAACTGCTGCTGCCAGCCTGCCGCCAAACCGCACAGCAACATGACACTGGCGAACAAAAGTGCCGTGCGTGGCCGTCCGGGCAGGCAGAACAATGGCAAGGCCAGCATCCACCAGGCAGTGTTCGCATGCGTGGCGGGCAAGCAGACCATGGCAGATGCGCTAGCCGGCAATGTTTCCAGCAGGCGCGTATACGGTTGCAGTCCACCATAGCGCAGCAAATCCGTGGGGCAGGGCACATCGCTGAAGGAAGAGAGCAAATAGATGCTTAGCGGCACCAAGATGGCCGACAGGGCCACAACGCGCAAGGCGCTGCGACGTGAGGCAGACCAGGCCAGCGGACGCTGCGTGTCCCAGACCGCCAGGACTATCGCTGCCGCGGCCAGCAAGGTCATGCAGAACTGGAAACCGCGCGCCCACGCGCTGTCAGCGCCGGCAAATTGCCCACGCGCACCGTCGAACATACTGTCGGCGATCATGAGGTCGAGATTGCTGTAATTGCCGATCCAGAGTATCAGCATGGCCGAGAGCATCAAGGCGCTATCGATACCTGTGGGAGTTTTGACGAGTTTAAGCTTGGCCAACATGGGTGTACACATTTACTTGATGAGATGAAAGGGACTGGCCACTCAAGAGCAGCAGCCATGCAAGTCATCGTACAGTGTCAATATGAAGAGAACATGACGGTGCCCGTCGCGCGGGCAACACGGACGTGGCAAGATGGGTATTTTAGGCACCTTACAAGTGTCGACCTGAATTACACGTCAAAGGTGTTCTGGCATTCCCGCAAAAAAGGTGCGCAGCCGATAACTTCGGTCAACTCCGCCATACGTACAGTAAAAATGTGCATAAAACAAAGCACCAGACGAAAAAAAACCCGCCAATTGCTTGACGGGTTTTTCTCTACTGCGAATAACAAGCCTGACGATAACCTACTTTCACACTGGTTGCAGCACTATCATCGGCGCAAAGTTGTTTCACGGTCCTGTTCGGGATGGGAAGGGGTGGGACCAAC
>NZ_PDZJ01000013.1:0-1862 GCF_002735685.1 Janthinobacterium sp. BJB301
TTCACGCCCAGCCCCGCCGTCCAGTTGCCCGTCTGCTGCGGCACCGTGCGGATCACGTACACGGGGCCGTCGGCCGCCAGGTCGGCATACGCCAGGCGCGCATCATCGGCGCCCTGGAACTGGTGCCGGTACTCGAGCCGCGCACGCGGGAACCACGTGCCCAGGCCACCCACATAGATGCCCTCGGCCCGCACGCCCAGCGCGCCGATGCGCGAACGCACCGTCTGCTTGAAGTAGCTCAGCGCGTTGATGCCCGCCGCCTTCTCCGTGTACGGATCGAGCTTGGCCGACATCAGTTCCACCCGGCCATACGGCGACCACATCCACGTTTCCTGGCGCATCTCGATGCCGCCCACCAGCGCGCCGAACACTTGCTTGCCGTCGCGCTCACCGGTGGCGAAACCGCTGCCATCGGTAAGGTAGCGCGACGCATCGTATTGCAGGGTACCGTAGCCGAGCACGCCGTCAAGGAAGACACCCTTGCTCGGACGCAGGCTGCCATACACGGCCGCCACGGCGCTGTCGGCCGTGCTGCGGCTGCCGTTCTGGCCCACGTCGCTGCGGTCATGGCTGAAGCCGGCGCCCACGCCCAGGGTCGCCAGGTCGCTGATGCGGTAATCGCCACCCACGCTCACGCCGTTGGTGCGGAAACGGAAGCCCGTGTCGCGGCCATTCACATAGTGCTGGCCGAAGTCCACCGCGCCGCCAAGCCACAACGCCAAGGCCTGCTTCTGCGTGTCCGGACGCTGCGGCATGTCCGGCAAGCCGTTCGTGGCACCGCTGACATCCACCTGTTGCCGGTCGCTGCTGAAACCGGCATCAGGCTGGCGCAGGGAAGCCTTGCGCATGAACGGTTTCACGGCCGTGCCGAACACGCGGTCCGCTTCCTGCTCCTGCCAGCGCGCCAGCGCCGCCGTCGGGTTGCCGCTGTCGTTCGGCGGCGTCAGGCTCAGGCCAAAGCTGGAACGTCCCCAGCCGTCGCCATGCAGGCTTTCCAGGCGCTGCGTGAAGTTCGACAGCTGCGCGCTGGCGAAACGCCGCGCCGCATCGGCTTGCGCCGCCTGCAAGCCGATCACTTCCGGATCGACCGACGGATCGCGGCGCGCCGTCACCGTCACGTTGACCACGCCCGGCTTCGAGGTGGCAAAGGCATTGCTCAGGGTGTAGCTGACCACCGCTGCGCCGGCAAACTTGCCCGACGCCGCAAAGCTCAGCTGGTACGACGGCTTGCCGGCCGTGCCCACGTCGCGCACCACCGCCTTGCCCGCCTCCGCCGGCGCCACGCTCAGTACATTCGCCGCCGTGAACGGACCGCCCGTGGCGCCCGCCGTCAGGTCCACATTGACCGTCAGGCCGGCCACCACCGTGGCGCTCTGGCTGGCCACCTGCGGCATCGGATTGACGGAAATCGTCGACGTCACCGGCGCCGAAGTGCCGAACACGTTCGACACGGTGTAGCCGATGCTGATCTGGCCACTGGTATTGATGCCTGGCGTGTAGACGATGTCCATGCCATTCACCACTGCCGTGCCGCTGGCCGGCTGCGTCGTGATGGCCACTGCCGTGAACGGGCCGCCCGTGGCGCCTTGCGTCACGGGCAGGGTCACCGGCGTGCCCGCCAATACCGTGACCGTCTTGGCGACAGGTACCGGCACCGGCTGCGGCGCCACCGTCACACTGACCGTCGCGGGCGCGGACGTGCCGCCCGGCCCGGTCGCCGTGTAGCTGAAGGCGTCAGGACCGAAGTAGTTCGCATTCGGCACATACGTCACCTTGAAGGAGCGGCCGCTGCCGCCCCCCGCCGCGCCGCTCGCCACCACCGTGACGCGCCCATGCTGCGGCGGCGTGACGATGGTCACATC
>NZ_PDZJ01000014.1:0-1624 GCF_002735685.1 Janthinobacterium sp. BJB301
GACGAGTGAACTTGTTCACGAAGCAATCGGAAGTGGTTCCAAGAAAAGCCTCTAAGCTTCAGTCATACGAGACCGTACCGCAAACCGACACAGGTGGGCGAGATGAGTATTCTAAGGCGCTTGAGAGAACTCGGGAGAAGGAACTCGGCAAATTGGTACCGTAACTTCGGGAAAAGGTACGCCCCGGTAGCTTGATTGGTTTACTCCATGAGGGTGAAAGGGTTGCAATAAACTGGTGGCTGCGACTGTTTAATAAAAACACAGCACTCTGCAAACACGAAAGTGGACGTATAGGGTGTGACGCCTGCCCGGTGCTGGAAGATTAAATGATGGGGTGCAAGCTCTTGATTGAAGTCCCAGTAAACGGCGGCCGTAACTATAACGGTCCTAAGGTAGCGAAATTCCTTGTCGGGTAAGTTCCGACCTGCACGAATGGCGTAACGATGGCCACACTGTCTCCTCCCGAGACTCAGCGAAGTTGAAATGTTTGTGATGATGCAATCTACCCGCGGCTAGACGGAAAGACCCCATGAACCTTTACTGTAGCTTTGCATTGGACTTTGAACCAATCTGTGTAGGATAGGTGGGAGGCTTTGAAGCGGGGACGCTAGTTCTCGTGGAGCCAACCTTGAAATACCACCCTGGTTTGTTTGAGGTTCTAACCTTGGTCCGTTATCCGGATCGGGGACAGTGCATGGTAGGCAGTTTGACTGGGGCGGTCTCCTCCTAAAGTGTAACGGAGGAGTTCGAAGGTACGCTAGATACGGTCGGACATCGTGTTGATAGTGCAATGGCATAAGCGTGCTTAACTGCGAGACTGACAAGTCGAGCAGGTACGAAAGTAGGACATAGTGATCCGGTGGTTCTGTATGGAAGGGCCATCGCTCAACGGATAAAAGGTACTCTGGGGATAACAGGCTGATTCCTCCCAAGAGTTCATATCGACGGGGGAGTTTGGCACCTCGATGTCGGCTCATCACATCCTGGGGCTGTAGCCGGTCCCAAGGGTATGGCTGTTCGCCATTTAAAGTGGTACGTGAGCTGGGTTTAAAACGTCGTGAGACAGTTTGGTCCCTATCTGCCGTGGGCGTTGGAAATTTGAAGGGGGCTGCTCCTAGTACGAGAGGACCGGAGTGGACGAACCTCTGGTGTACCGGTTGTCACGCCAGTGGCATTGCCGGGTAGCTAAGTTCGGAAGAGATAACCGCTGAAAGCATCTAAGCGGGAAACTTGCCTTGAGATGAGATTTCCCAGAGCCTTGAGCTCTTTGAAGGGTCGTTCGAGACCAGGACGTTGATAGGCTGGGTGTGGAAGTGCAGTAATGCATTAAGCTAACCAGTACTAATTGCCCGTACGGCTTGTCCCTATAACCTTAGCAGGTACAGAGGATAAGACGGTACAACGTTGCGTGTGTGTTGATACTACCAGTCATTACCCCAATCTTTGCTTCTTCCAGATTCATGGCCTTGTCGTCCTACAGGAGACAAACGCCAGTACAAGTTATGCCTGATGACCATAGCAAGTTGGTCCCACCCCTTCCCATCCCGAACAGGACCGTGAAACAACTTTGCGCCGATGATAGTGCTGCAACCAGTGTGAAAGTAGGTTATCGTCAGGCTTGTTA
>NZ_PDZJ01000015.1:0-1019 GCF_002735685.1 Janthinobacterium sp. BJB301
GGATTCCAGCCATGTCAAGGGTAGGTAAGGTTTTTCGCGTTGCATCGAATTAATCCACATCATCCACCGCTTGTGCGGGTCCCCGTCAATTCCTTTGAGTTTTAATCTTGCGACCGTACTCCCCAGGCGGTCTACTTCACGCGTTAGCTGCGTTACCAAGTCAATTAAGACCCGACAACTAGTAGACATCGTTTAGGGCGTGGACTACCAGGGTATCTAATCCTGTTTGCTCCCCACGCTTTCGTGCATGAGCGTCAATCTTGACCCAGGGGGCTGCCTTCGCCATCGGTGTTCCTCCACATATCTACGCATTTCACTGCTACACGTGGAATTCTACCCCCCTCTGCCAGATTCTAGCCTTGCAGTCTCCAATGCAATTCCCAGGTTGAGCCCGGGGATTTCACATCAGACTTACAAAACCGCCTGCGCACGCTTTACGCCCAGTAATTCCGATTAACGCTTGCACCCTACGTATTACCGCGGCTGCTGGCACGTAGTTAGCCGGTGCTTATTCTTCAGGTACCGTCATTAGCAAGAGATATTAGCTCTCACCGTTTCTTCCCTGACAAAAGAGCTTTACAACCCGAAGGCCTTCTTCACTCACGCGGCATTGCTGGATCAGGCTTTCGCCCATTGTCCAAAATTCCCCACTGCTGCCTCCCGTAGGAGTCTGGACCGTGTCTCAGTTCCAGTGTGGCTGGTCGTCCTCTCAGACCAGCTACTGATCGATGCCTTGGTAGGCTTTTACCCTACCAACTAGCTAATCAGATATCGGCCGCTCCACGAGCATGAGGTCTTGCGATCCCCCACTTTCATCCTTAGATCGTATGCGGTATTAGCGTAACTTTCGCTACGTTATCCCCCACTCTAGGGTACGTTCCGATATATTACTCACCCGTTCGCCACTCGCCACCAGAGCAAGCTCCGTGCTGCCGTTCGACTTGCATGTGTAAGGCATGCCGCCAGCGTTCAATCTGAGCCAGGATCAAACTCTTCAGTTTAATCTCTGTTACTTTGCC
>NZ_PDZJ01000016.1:0-844 GCF_002735685.1 Janthinobacterium sp. BJB301
ACTGCATGAAGTTGGAATCGCTAGTAATCGCGGATCAGCATGTCGCGGTGAATACGTTCCCGGGTCTTGTACACACCGCCCGTCACACCATGGGAGCGGGTTTTACCAGAAGTAGGTAGCTTAACCGTAAGGAGGGCGCTTACCACGGTAGGATTCGTGACTGGGGTGAAGTCGTAACAAGGTAGCCGTATCGGAAGGTGCGGCTGGATCACCTCCTTTCTAGAGTTTGCACGAATCAGGTAACTGGTTCACGCATCAAATGTTCACACTTATCGGCTGTTTAATTAAGAAGAAACAGTAGTCGTAGTAGTTCCGCGTTGGGGCTGTAGCTCAGCTGGTTAGAGCACCGTGTTGATAACGCGGGGGTCGTTGGTTCGAGTCCAACCAGCCCTACCAGTACAAATTCCCGGGGGATTAGCTCAGCTGGGAGAGCACCTGCTTTGCAAGCAGGGGGTCGTCGGTTCGATCCCGTCATCCTCCACCAAAGTTTTACTCGAAAGTGCAAACGTAAGCCGGTCAAATAGACCCGGGTTTAGGTTTGATCTTTTAGCGATCAAAGCTGTTTCGTTCTTTAACAATCTGGAAGAAGTAAAGATTATTTATTGATCGGTTTGCCGTAAAAGGTGAATCGATGGGTAATGATTGTATGTATCAACAAACAAGCAACAACGTTGTACTTTCTTATCCCTGTAGCGCTCTTTAGTCATGCAAATGATTAGAGGCTAACGTTATAGGGACAAGCGAATAAGTGCACATGGTGGATGCCTTGGCGATTACAGGCGATGAAGGACGTAGTAGCTTGCGATAAGCTGCGGGGAGTGAGCAAACACACTTTGATCCGCAG
>NZ_PDZJ01000017.1:0-816 GCF_002735685.1 Janthinobacterium sp. BJB301
CATGTGTAAGGCATGCCGCCAGCGTTCAATCTGAGCCAGGATCAAACTCTTCAGTTTAATCTCTGTTACTTTGCCATTTTATTGGCACCGTCTTGCGACGGGTCGCTCACTCAAAAAACTGACAGGCTACTTCCGAAGAAGTATCCTATTTCATTATTTCTTGTGAACATTTGATATTTTAAGTTTTACAGCGATCCTAAGATCACTGCTGCACTTACATCAAATGCCCACACTTATCGACTGTTAATTGTTAAAGAACTGTATTCGGTTACTGCTCTCGCGCTATCGACAAAGCGTTGTGTTTGTCAGCTGCGAAGAAGGAAGAGTATGAAGCATTTCGCTAAATCCGTCAACCTTCTTTTTTACTACCTTCACCGTTTCCAGTGACCCCGCTGTTTCGCAAACTGCGGCGTCTCATTGGGGAGGCGAACTATAGCAAAGCTATACGCAGGCAGCAAGGTTTATTCTAAGAAAGTGTGAAATTTAATGATGCGATGTCATACCGCTATCAAATTGACCAGGTAACACCATTCGGAATGCCCTCCTGGCCATTGACGCTTGCCTATTAATGAGCGGATTCACGGGCAGCTGCACCAGGTCGGCACCGGCCAAGCGAGGACAACAGCCTTGATAAGGGATAAAGCACAGCTTGACGACTGCATTTCCAGTAATACCTGGAGAATAAATCACCAGACGAAAAAAAACCCGACCATTGCTGATCGGGTTTTTCTCAAGAAATAACAGCCTGGGCTGTTGCTTCAAATAACAAGCCTGACGATAACCTACTTTCACACTGGTTGCAGCACTATCATCGGC
>NZ_PDZJ01000018.1:0-686 GCF_002735685.1 Janthinobacterium sp. BJB301
TAGGTAGCTTAACCGCAAGGAGGGCGCTTACCACGGTAGGATTCGTGACTGGGGTGAAGTCGTAACAAGGTAGCCGTATCGGAAGGTGCGGCTGGATCACCTCCTTTCTAGAGTTTGCACGAATCAGTAATGATTCACGCATCAAATGTTCACACTTATCGGCTGTTAATATAAAGAACAGCATTTGGGGCTGTAGCTCAGCTGGTTAGAGCACCGTGTTGATAACGCGGGGGTCGTTGGTTCGAGTCCAACCAGCCCTACCAGTTTCTGTAGTCTGGAAATACCCATAGGGGGATTAGCTCAGCTGGGAGAGCACCTGCTTTGCAAGCAGGGGGTCGTCGGTTCGATCCCGTCATCCTCCACCAAAAGTTCAAACGTAAATCAGTGCTGATAATGCACCGGGATTTAGGTTTGGTCTTTTCGAGATCAAGTGCTGTATGTTCTTTAACAATCTGGAAGAAGTAAAGATTATTTATTGATCGGTTTGCCGTAAAAAGCGAATCGATGGGTAATGATTGTATGTATCAACAAACAAGCAACAACGTTGTACTTTCTTATTCCTGTAGCGCTCTTTGATTACCTAGTAATCAGAGGCTAACGTTATAGGGACAAGCGAATAAGTGCACATGGTGGATGCCTTGGCGATTACAGGCGATGAAGGACGTAGTAGCTTGCGATAAGCTGCG
>NZ_PDZJ01000019.1:0-623 GCF_002735685.1 Janthinobacterium sp. BJB301
GGTTAACCTTGCCACTGAATGTAAGTCGCTGACCCATTATACAAAAGGTACGCAGTCACGGAACAAGTCCGCTCCTACTGTTTGTATGCACACGGTTTCAGGATCTATTTCACTCCCCTTCCGGGGTTCTTTTCGCCTTTCCCTCACGGTACTGGTTCACTATCGGTCGATTACGAGTATTTAGCCTTGGAGGATGGTCCCCCCATATTCAGACAGGATGTCACGTGTCCCGCCCTACTTGTCGTACGCTTAGTACCACCGGTCCGATTTCACATACGGGGCTATCACCCACTATGGCTCCTATTTCCAGAGGATTCTGTTATCGGTCCGACTATCACGTACAGGCTCTTCCCATTTCGCTCGCCGCTACTTTGGGAATCTCGGTTGATTTCTTTTCCTGCAGCTACTTAGATGTTTCAGTTCGCCGCGTTCGCCTTGCATACCTATGTATTCAGTATGCAATACCCTAAAAGGGTGGGTTGCCCCATTCGGAAATCTGCGGATCAAAGTGTGTTTGCTCACTCCCCGCAGCTTATCGCAAGCTACTACGTCCTTCATCGCCTGTAATCGCCAAGGCATCCACCATGTGCACTTATTCGCTTGTCCCTATAACGTTAGCCTCT